>NZ_QTMM01000001.1:0-4809 GCF_003635445.1 Parabacteroides sp. AF17-3
ACCCCCCTATTTACATTCTCTTGGACGAAATTTATTTCATGGATGTTTCATGGTATTTTTCTAATAAAAATATTAACAAAACAAGGAGATTGTTATAAAGAACAATCTCCTCACTACTATCTATTTATCAATATCCCGGATTCTGTTCCAGCAAATAATTGATCTGTCTTTCTCTTAACGGGAAAGCGAATACCAAACGGTTTCCCGTTACCTCAAATGCAGAAGGAAGAATCCACTGATACTTTGCCTTCATCGTCTTTCCAAATTCGGTCATTGTTTCTATGGCTTTACCCGTACGAATCAAATCTGTCCAACGATGGTTTTCAAAGGCCAGTTCATGACGCATTTCATCAGCTACATCCTCTGCAGTAACGCTGGTCAGCGGCTCCAATCCGGCACGGGCTCTTACCTCATTAACATAAGGTAAAGCCTCTGCATTTCGATTCTGCGCTACCAAGTTTTCTGCCAGTAACAACAAAGCACCTGCATAACGGTAAACCGGGAAGTTATCTCCTGCACGCCCAGCATACTGATAAGGAGGGTGATAATACTTCCGGATGAAGTAGTAGAAATTTTTACCAGTTGTCGGAGTAAAATCCGATACCGTCTTGACTTCTTCGCAAGTAAACTGTTCAGCGTCATCTGTCTTACCTTCTGCTACAGCAATGGAAGCATCCAAACGCTTGTCACCCGGTTCATAAGACTGAATCATCTCTTCCGTAGGAACGCACCAGCCACCGCTTGTACCTGCATAGTTCGAAAAAGTGATACCCATCAGGAAGTCATTATTACTACATTTCGGAATCAAACGCCAAGGAATATCATTATGTACGCCTGCATTAGAGCCATCTTCGATGTACTGTATTTCAAAAATAGATTCTTTCGAGTTCTTATTGGCAGGATTAAATACAGCTTCATAACTGTCCAAAAGACCGTAATTCATCTGTGTGATATCTTTCAAATCCTGTTCAGCAGCTTTGTAATCACGAGTAGGCTGTGACATATAACAATAAGCACGCAGCATTTTAGCAGCTCCCATCGTTGCCCGGCCACTCTGCGGGAAAGTGCTTGCTACCGGCAATCCCAAAGATATTGCTTCCGAAACATCTGTAAGTACTTGTTTATAAACATCTTCTGCCGGAGATTTAGCAGCAAAAGCTTCTGCTTCGGTAGTAACCTCTTGCAACATAAGAGGAACACCGCCCCAATGCTGTACCAAATCGAAATAATAGAAGGCTCTCAGGAACAAAGCTTCTGCTTTTACCGTTTTCTTTTCTTCTTCCGTCAATTCGGAAGCATCCAGTCTACCCAAAATCGTATTTACCTTGGCAATACTAGAATAAACGCCTTTATAACGGTCCGGACTCCAACCGACAGTTTCGTCATCTAAAAACAAAGCTAGTTTTTCAGTCGAGTTATAAGGACCTCTATCACCGCTATAGTAGGTATAGAATGTATTATCTGAACGCATCTCATCCATAAATATACCACTCAAGGCGATATTTCTCAAACCTGTATACGAAGCAACTGTAGCTTGTTCAAAATGATCTGCAGTTTTATAAAATGTTTCCGTCGTAATAGTTGTCTCAGGAGTCAGATTCAAGAAAGAGTCACTGCAAGAAGAAAGAGACAACACACTTGCCGCAAAAATATATATATTCAACTTTTTCATATTCTCATGCTCTTTAAAATTTAACATTCAAGCCAATTGTATAAATTCTGGCAACAGGATATGTTGTATGATCCACTCCCTGATATAATCCGCTGGTGTTCTTGTTTACCTCCGGATTCATACCCGGATAAGAACCTACGGTAAACAGATTTTGAGCACTTCCATAAACACGTATTCCCTTGATATAAGGATTTGATTTCATCGGAATCGTATATCCTAACGTGATATTCTTCAATGTTATGTAATTATTCTTGAATACCCAACGAGAATTGGTATATCGGAATAACTCGGTCGTACCTGTTCTTGTCCTCGGAATATTACCATTACCTGGATTATCTTCTGAGCGCCAGCGTTCTGCGACTTCCTTACGAACATTAAATACACCGTCTATATTTTCCGTCCATTCATAAGTTCCGTCTATAATGTCTCCACCTAATGAACCGGAAAATACAACACTTGCATCAAAATCTTTCCATGAGAAAGTATTAGTCATACCAAAAATACAATCCGGATTCGGGTCGCCGATAAAAGTACGGTCATTATTATCAATAACATTATCGCCATTCAAGTCCTTCATACGAACAGTACCGACCATAGAAGAGGCATGTTTAGGTCCGGCTTCATATTCTTCCTGAGTCATGAAAACGCCATCATAGACGTAGCCGTAGAACAGACCTAATGGTTTACCGACTTCCGTACGGTTGTAATCTTCCTGATTGTTATTACCGCCAATCGGCGTATTGTTCGTACCCAGCTTCATTGCTTTATTACGGTTAAATGTCAAATTCAAGCTGGTATTCCATTTAAACTTGCCTGTCATATTCTTCGTTTCCAAGCCAACTTCATGTCCCCAGAATCTGAATTCACCAATATTGGATTGGATGTTTTCGAATCCGGAAGAATAAGGAATATCAATCTGATACAACAAACCATCCGTTTTCTTCCAATAGTAGTCATAAACCAAGAATACACGGTCATTGAATAATCCTAAATCCACACCGAAGTCGAGCTGTTTGGTTGTTTCCCAGGTAAGGTCCGCATTACCGATACCACTTGTTCCACGTCCGGCAGAAATTCCGTTATTGAAGACATAGTTGTAAGTTCCGATCGTAGCCAAATGATTATAGTTACCGATATTATAGTTACCTACGATACCATAACTTCCACGTAATTTCAAATAGCTCAACCTATCGAATCTCTCCATGAAGCTTTCATCCGAAGCAATCCAACCTGCAGAAACAGAGGGGAAATTAGCCCACTTCGCATTCATACCAAAACGAGAACAACCATCCCGACGGAAAGACACAGACAATAAGTATTTACCCATATAATCATAATTGGCACGTGCCAGATAAGAGATCATTGCCCATGAACTTCTATCACCTTCACCGACCTTTGTTGTGGCGGCATTGAACCAACCCACTTCATCATCAGGATAATCTGATGCATTGATTTTTGCATTTTCAGAGGTCGTCTTCTGAGTTGAATATCCGAGCAAAAGATCAACATTATGCTTATCCGCAAATGTCTTATTGTAGGTCAACATATTCTCGATCAACCAATTCACATATTTACTGGTACCATAAGAACCGACAGCCGGTTGAGGAGGAGCAGTGAACATGGCACCATTTGCAATAGAAGGAACCCATGATTCGGTTTGATCCGATCCCAAATCAGCATTTGCGCTGATACGATATTTCAATCCGTCTATAATTTTGACATCTGCATAGGTATTGAGAGTACCTCTCATTCTCTTTTTCGGATCGTCGCGTTCATTCAGCACGAGATAGAAGTTCGGATTGGCAAACATACCCGGTTGTGAATAAGATATCGGATATGTCCCGTCATCATTCTTGTATTTCAACTGTGGATCCATCAAGAAGGCAGAACCAATTATATTACGTCCGCCGCCCAATCCGGGAATAATCTGCCCGCTCATATAAGAACCTGATAAATTCAAGCCAAACGTTACACGGTCCGAAGCTTCATAGACATTATTGGCACGTGCCGAGAAGCGTTCCGAATAGGTATTGATAATAACACCATCCTGCTTATTGTAGTTCAGGTTCACAGCCGATTTCACTTTTGTAGTTCCTGACTGCAAACTCAGGTTATAATTCTGCGTCAATGCAGTCTGCAAAAGTACATCGTACCAGTCCGTACCATTCTGCAATGAAGAAGGATTCTGATAACATTCGGGAACTCCTCCGGTATAGCCTTCATACTTAGCCTGGTCTTCATAATACTCTTTTTTGAACTGGGCAAATTCCTGTGCATTCATTACATCGGGACGTCCTCTTTTTGATACTTGTGTTGCACCGAAATAAGCACTGAACTCTACATCAGTTTTTCCTTCTTTTGCTCTTTTAGTCGTTACCAGGATAACACCGTTGGCAGCCCTGGAACCGTACAAAGAGGTAGAAGCAGCATCTTTAAGGATTGTAATATTTTCGATTTCTTCAGGACTTATCGACTCCAGTCCTGTACCTTCATTCGGAGTGATCGGGAATCCATCTATTACTACAAGAGGGCTATTACCGCCATTCACTGAAGCAGCGCCACGGATACGGATAGCCATACCACCACCGGGTTCACCGTTTGCCTGTGTAATCTGTACTCCAGAGAATTTCCCCTGCATTTTCTGACTGATATTCGGAACTGGGATATCTTCCAGCTCCTCATTATTCAATTTGCTCATGGAACCAGTTACCGCACGGGCTTTCTGAGTACCATAGGCCACAACAACAACCTCATCCAGAGCTTCTGAATCTTCCGAGAGCTTTACTGCAAAAGTAGTTTGATTACCAACCACGATGTTTTGTGTATTATAACCAAGATAAGAAATTTGTAGTGTTGCATTACGAGAAATATCCAAAGAAAATCGTCCGTCTGCATCTGTAACAGTTCCGTTTGTTGTCCCCTTCTCCAAGACATTGGCACCGATAACCGGTACTCCCTCTTTGTCTGTTACAACACCCGTAATTTTCTTTTGTTGCTGACTAATTGTTATTGACACATCCTTCAAATTAGAGTCATTAGCCGCATATACATTTGCTCCTGAGAGCATGCTTAAAAGTAATAATGGAAGTGTGGACTTTAATATAGGAGTATATTTACCCCCCCCCCCCCCCCCCCCC